>JAOAIJ010000044.1 GCA_026414765.1 Clostridia bacterium
TATGCGGATAATAGAGATGCTGTATATTTTAAAACAGAAGATTTCCAATTAACTAGTGATGATGATTTTGTGATGGTATATGGCATCAATCACGAACGAACCGGAAAAGCAATATATTCCAATGCAAGTTTTTACGGGGCAGAGCTGTTTAATGGAGTGGCCGGAGCCTTCAGTACAGTTCAATTTCCTGATACTGCCATAGAATACTTCCCTGAAGGGTATGAAAACGCCAGATACTATTATGTATATAAAATGGCAAGAAAAGCAGATGAAGAAAATGTTGTTATTATACCTTACAGCACAGGGAACCCACTTGGAAAAGCATATGGAGTTGATAATAATCAGGACGCACGTATAGTCTTTAGAGTTTATTTGGATAAAATAGCTATGGTTGGCCCATACATTTTTGATGTCATATGGAATCGCGCAATCCTTTTTAAAAAAAGGGAAAAAACTTGAGTATTCTATGCTTTTGCATAAGTTTTGATTTTCTCCAGCCCTGTTAGGCAACCAAAGTCCAACAGGGCTTCTTTAAGCTAATAGACATTTTTTAACAAAGCTTATAAACTCAAGTTTAGATTTTGTTAGATAAAATCCTATTTGAAATATGCCAAATAAAATCCTGCATTTTTGAAAATTACCACTTTTCAGGATTATACCAAACGAAACTATACTGTTTTTATAACCTCCACGGCATAACCCTAAAGCCCAACAAACAGCCGTTTCAAGCTGCTCCAAGAATTCACCCAAAGAAAAACTACACTTTTGTTAGTAATGCAACTGTCTCCACTTGCTCCGTCCAAGGAAACGTTAAATTTGCCTTTAATTTATTGCAGAAAATATAAAATACTTTCGCAAAAGCTAACCTTCCATATTTTATTCGCTCATATTGAGATCTAGTCAAATAATCTTCAATGCCTTGTGTTGGTCTACTATTACAAACTCACGGATAACGATATCTTTGTTTGTAGGCGCATTGAATTTTGGGTTTATATAGTTTTATTTTTTCAATATTAGTTGATATTGTTCTATCGTCAGTTTGTTTCGCATCTGTAATCTTTTCTATTTTAGTCTCTGCAATAGGAGCCGTTTTTTATCCTCATATGTAATAAACGATAAAAAGTGCATTACAATACTTTTATCTTTCATATTTGGCTCCCTTTGGCAAATATGAATATTGTAGAGTGTTGGCAAGCTCTTAATGCTGTATACTCTTACCAGCCAAGGTATTACTCTTATATATTTATATTGACATATATATGGATATTTGATATATTAATATATACGGAGGAAAGTATATATGGAGAACCCGCTAGTAACAAAAGAAGAATTCATTGCAAAAGTTGAAGAATTAATAGCTAACAGTGATGGTCCTTTCAGTATCGTAGTAGCTGATATAGATAACTTTGAAAACATAAATAAAATATACGGCTATCCCATTGGTGACGAAGTTATTAAAAAGCTTGTGTCCGTATTCAGGCAGAACTTAGCTAGTATCGACCTGATGACACGCCACGGCGATGAATTCAACTTTCTCCTTGTAAAAAAAGGTGCTGAAAGAAGCATTATGGAGATGGAAGAAATCCGTAGGTATCTTTCGGACAATACATTCACTTTAAGTGATAAGAATAAAACAGAAAATGTATATGTAACTATCAGTTGTGGTATAGCAAGCTACCCTCGGGATGCAAAAAATGCAATTGAATTGTTCAGAGTTGCTGATAGTGCAATGTTCAGGGCAAAAAAGCTAGGTAAAAATAAAGTTTGCCTTTCTGAAGCTGAAAGTATGGTTTTAAAATCTAGCTATTTTACCAAAACTCAAATAGATCGCCTTTCTGAGCTATCAAAGGAAACTGAAAAAACCGAAGCTTTTCTTTTACGTGAGGCTTTGGACGATTTATTTAAGAAGTATAGCAAATAGCACATACCAATAAAAAATAGTGGTTTGATATACGGTTGGGCGTACTGAGTATGCTTTCAAGAAAATGGCTTCTTGGGTGGGAAGCTCGATATTCGAGTTCTCCCACCCTTTTTATATTCATTTAGTACGGAAGGACGGTTTGGCTGTTATGAAAGAAGCAAAAAGAGATGCAATTTGGGTTGGCGCAACAACAGGAGGATTGCTATTGGCATTTTTTGTAATGATGGTATTATGGTAAGTATTTAACGTTTAAGAATATTTTAAAAAAATAAATATTCGCTGAGTCCAGAAATGGAGCGGGAGAACCAATTAATGGGGTGAGTCCGGAATATCCGGTAGGGTTAAGCTCTTTCGACCCGAATCCGTCAGCTAATCTCGTAAGCGTTGGAAGAGAAGGTGATTGATATGCTTTAATCGTACCTTATATTTGGTACACCCTTTTTGGGGCATACGCTATAGATACTTCTCTATAGCGTTTTTTAGTTTAAAAAATTCGTATCGGAGGTATTAGAAATGATTAGAGTATGTATATCAGGATTAGGAAAGACAGGTAAGGAAATTGCTAAAGTCTTACTGGAGCAGGAAGATATAAAACTTGTTTCGGCTATATGTAGTACAAACAGCGACAAAAGAGGCAAAGATTTGGGCGAAGTTTTGGGAAGCAGTACCACAGGAGTTATAATAGAAGGCTCAGACAATCTGGAGCAGGTTATTTTCAGAACCAGACCCGATGTAGTTGTCGATTTTTCAAGCCCCGAGGCTGCCTTAAGAAACGCCAAGGTTTTCTCCAGGATGAAAGTAAATATTGTCATTGGCACAACCGGTTTCTCAAAAATAGGCCTGAAGAAGCTGCTGGTACTGGCTACTACACATAAAAACGCTATTGTTTATGCTCCAAATATCACGTTGGGTGTAAATGTACTTATGCTTGTTACAAACCTGGCAGCTAATATTTTGAACAATTATGACTTCCAAATTACAGAAATCCACCACAAGCACAAAAAGGACTCTCCTTCCGGCACCGCAAAGAAAATTGCCGCCGAAATAGAAAAAGGCCTGACAGCTTCAGGTAATGTAAACAAAGATATTCAAGTACCTATCACAGCAGTAAGAGCAGGCGGCGTGGTTGGAAAGCATGAAGTAATGATTATAGGTGAAGATGATAAAATCGAGATTTCTCATGAATCATTTTCAAGAAGGGCTTTTGCCCTTGGAGCTCTTCACGCTGTCAGGTTTGCAAAGGGAAAGGCTGGATACTTTGAAATGAGTGATGTACTTAACCTTAAAAAGGTACTCGGAGACTACCTTGAGTTAGAAAACAATTCCTTTAAAAAGCGATATTCTGTTTTCCTGAATAAAAAGGAATTACAAGTCCTCTAATTAGACATCTTGTTCGAAAGGAGCTTAAATATGGATAGGAACTATCACGAAATTGAATTATGGAGAGATGTTACTGAAGAGCAGTGGCAGGATTGGAGATGGCAGCTTTCAAATAGAATTACTACCATAGAAGGATTAGAGAAGGTAATAAACTTAACCGAGGATGAGCGCCAAGGAGTAAAAGCAAGTCTAGAAAAGCTCCGAATGGCAATCACCCCTTATTATGCAGCGTTGATGAACCCTGACGACAGTAATTGTCCTATTCGAAGGCAGGCCGTTCCAACTATACATGAGACAAAAATATCAAAATGCGATAGCAGTGATCCTCTTCACGAAACAATAGATTCCCCTGTTCCCGGTTTAACCCACAGGTATCCCGACAGAGCGCTAATACTTATTACAGATCAGTGCTCCATGTACTGCCGTCACTGTACCAGAAGAAGGTTTGCAGGACACGATGATAAAGAGTTGTCCCTGCATAATATAAAAAGAGCCATAGACTATATAAAAAAGACAAAGGAAATTCGTGATGTACTGCTTTCTGGCGGTGATGCATTGTGCATTTCAGACAAGCGGCTGGAATACATTCTGGAGAGCCTTAGAGCAATTGAACACATTGAGGTGATAAGACTTGGCACAAGGACACCTGTTGTGATGCCACAAAGAATAACACAAGAGCTTTGTGATATGTTAAAAAGGTTTCATCCACTTTGGATAAATACACATTTTAACCATCCCAAAGAGCTTACTAAGGCAGCACTTAGTGCATGCTCAATTCTTGCTGATGCAGGCATACCGTTAGGAAACCAATCAGTCTTACTGAAGAATGTAAATGACTGTCCGTATGTAATGAAAAGCCTTGTACAGGGACTTGTAAAAAACAGGGTAAGACCATATTATCTTTATCAATGTGACCTCTCAGAAGGAATTGAGCATTTCAGAACTCCCGTAGCAGTCGGTGTAGAGATTATTGAAATGCTTAGGGGGCATACTTCAGGATTTGCAGTCCCCACCTTTGTAGTTGATGCTCCCGGTGGTGGTGGCAAAATTCCTGTAAATCCCCAGTACTTGATATCACAATCTGCTGAAAAAGTTATTTTAAGAAACTTTGAAGGCGTGATATGCACTTATGCAGAGCCGGAAGATAAATCCCATCAGTGTCACAATTGCGGTCTTTGCGAGAAGTACAAAAACAGAGAATATCGTGGACTTGAAAAACTGTTCCGTGATGAGAGAACTTGTCTCATTCCCCGCAGTAATGTCCGGGTGAACCGAAGGGAGGCATATCATGAATGCAATAGGGCTTAAGAGTCAGGATAATTATTATACCAACATTAAAGGTGTTAAGGTATTTGTTGACTATACAAATCAAAGGCTTAAAATTATCGACTACCCTTGTATATCAGATGATATCATAATGTTCATAGTCGATTTTGCAAAAAAGGAAGGTCTCGGCAAGGTTATCTCCAACTGCCGGATTAAGCTTTTAAAGCCCTTTAGAAACTGTGGCTTCAAAATTGAAGGTATAATCAACGGTTACTTTTGCGATGAGGATGCCTATTGCATTTCGTTATTTATTGACAAAAAACGTGAATTGTCAAAGCACAAGGAGGAAGAGGATGCTATCCTTCACCAGTGCGTTATCCAAAACAAAAAATCTCCTATAACAAAAAATCACAAATATACAATACGAAATGCCGTAGAAAGCGATATACCTCAAATGATACAGCTTTTTGAAACAGTTTTTGATACCTACCCCTCCCCCGTTTTTTGTAGTAAATATCTGCAAAGCGTCATGAGTACCCAGATATTATTCAAGGTAGCGGTTGAGGATGGAAAAATTATCAGTATTGCATCTGCCGATACGGATACTCACAATATGAATGCAGAAATAACAGATTGCGCCACATTCCCGGAACATAGAGGCAGAGGTATTCTGACAAATCTTATTCAAAGCCTGGAATACGATCTTCACAGGAAAGGATTTCATACATTGTACAGCCTATCAAGAGCTATTAACCATGGAATAAACAAGTCATTAAGCAACCTTGATTACAAGTACTGCGGAAGGCTTATAAATAACTGCCATATCTGCGGAAATTTTGAGGATATGAATATTTGGGCTAAAAAACTCAAAAAGGGGTGATTTCTGGTGAAACTGATCTTTGCTATTGTTCATGACGAGGATGCAGGACGAGTCACAGATACTCTCAATTCAGCAGAATTCAGTGTAACTAAGCTATGTTCAACCGGTGGCTTCCTTAGAGCAGGTAATACGACACTTTTAATTGGTGTGGAAGATAATCTAGTGGATTCAGTACTCGAGATTATTGAAAGAAATTCCAATAAAAGAACGGAATGCCTACGGTATCCCATTCCATCAGGCAGCCTCTATATCCCCTCTTCAAAGGAAGTAGAGGTTGGTGGAGCCACAATTTTTGTAACCAGTGTTGAAAGATTTGAAAAAGTATAAGTAAACCATAATGGATAAATTTTAATATGAATAGCGAGATACACATAAACAAATGGATAAAAAAAAACGGAGAATACGGAGAAAAATACAGAAAATAGTATTCTTAATTTTCTTAGTATTAATATTCATTCTTTTATATAATTACTTAAGATGAATTTTTATTTTGAAAGGATTATCATTATTTGGGTAAGATATAGAAAACAAGATGCCGACATCCTTAAACACTCACCTTTATTTTCGGTCATATCAAAAAACAAAAGTGTCGTTAGGGACGGTTTAGGGTAACCCCAAACCGTCCCCTCTGTCATTTCCTAGGTTCAGAGAAAGTCGTATGCCAAATGCGTTACCATTACAGACTATGGTTTCAGGTCAAATGTTCTATACTTTTTGACACTATGAAGTTCCATGATGAATCATCTATTCTATTTAGCAATATCAAGTCGTATTCCACATGTGATATTTTCATCGTGAATTTAAGAATAGCATTAAAGAAATGTACCTGTTTTTAATTGCATTTTATTTGGGATACCGCCAAATTGTATGCATACTTTGTAAATAATCAGCTTTGGGAATGTACCCATGGCTCACATTATATTTATTAAACAATTCTTATAATCTTCCAATTACTCCTTCGTCAATCCTCTACCTTTTGAATATATCTAAGATTGCTTTGCTTTAAGCTGACATACAAAACCCCGCTTGTGTTCAGTGCAGCATAAATAACGCCGGATATATCGGTGATATTGCGTTTTTTTAATTCCTCAATCAGCCATTCATTCGATAGATTATTCTGTTTAAGATTTTGCTTCAGAACTTGTCCATGTTTTATTATTTCAGTTGATAATCCTTTATACTTCGTATTCAAATTCATATCATCAGGTGTAACAGGAAGGTACTGCGATTTTTTCAATACGCTCAATTGACCATGAGGCTCAAGAATCGCAAACTCAACTTCATTGAAGTCAAATATCCCTTTATCCCGAAGCTGTGACTCTAAATTATCCAGATGATATCGCAATTTTTTCATACTTTTCTCCAGAATTTGTCCATTCTGTATCACTACTACCGCTTCACCTTCAGTAAGCTTTCTTAAGCTGAGACTTTTTAAATGTATATAGTCAAAGGTTATTGCCAGTAAAGCTAGCAGGACTGGGGCTATAAGGACCCACATACCCTGAATCATTTGTACAACATAAGAACCTGATATAGAACCAATAGTTATTGCAACAGTAAAATCAAAGTAAGACATCTGCGCAAGAAGCTTTCTTCCTATACTTCTAGACAACATTACCAACATGACAAATATTAAAGCAGATTTCCAGATAACTAAAATAAGCTGGTCCAAAATTTCACCCCGGTAATAATTATTGTTTGAATGCTTTACTTTTATAATTTCCTAATAAACCATATTCTATTAACTGCTGACAGAGATAAGAGCCATTAATTATATTTAATCAAGATAACACACCTCTCTCTCAGTTACCCACTTATATAACCTGATACATAATTATTACAGTAATGGGGTTATACTAACCTAATGAAATTCATTATTCCTCAGAGGTGAAAATGCAGCCATTAGTAATACTTACAAGGACAAGCCATATAGAAAGCATACATAAAGGCTATCTTTGCGTAACAGATCCACAAAAGAATATTGTATATAGTATAGGTAATCGGGATACAAAAGTATATCTTCGTTCATCCGCAAAACCTATACAGGCCGTTGCCTTTGCCAGTTCGGGAGCTATGGAGAAATTCAACATAAACCTTGAAGAACTGGCAATCATATGTTCTTCACACAGCGGCGAGGACTTTCACCTGAAAGCCGTAAGCTCTATTTTGAACAAGATCGGATTAAATGAGGAAAGCTTGAGCTGCGGTGTGGCTAATCCATATAATCAGGATATGATAAATGAGCTTATAAAAAAAGGTGAACGTCCCTCACAGCTATATAACTGTTGTTCCGGCAAGCATGCTGGCATGCTTGCTCTATGTAAATACTATAACTTTCCTGTAGAAGGTTACACTGAACCGGAGCATCCTGTACAGCAGCTTATCTTGAAAACAGTCGCCGAACTGCTGGAATGTGATACCGGGGATATTACTCTGGGCATTGACGGGTGTGGTATTCCAACATTTATGGTTACATTGCATCAAGCTTCTTATTTGTATTCACTTTTAGCCCACGGCTATAATGGGACAGGAAAATACAAGGAAGCGTTTGGACTTATTCAAAAAGCAATGACCAGCTATCCTCGCATGATTAACGGAGATAAGGAATTCTGTACTGACCTGATTACTCATTCCGAGGGTAAGGTAATTGGCAAGGTAGGTGCTGAAGGAATATATTGTGTTGCAGTACCGGAGAAGCAGCTTGGAATATGTATTAAGATTTCAGATGGTAATGAGCGTGGGGTTTACCCTGTAACTACGCATATATTAAGCGAGCTTGGAGTCTTAAATAAACAAGCAATGGAAAGGTTAAAAGCATGGGCGTACCCATCGGTTAAAAACCATAAAGGCAAGGTGGTAGGATACACGATACCAGTATTTAACATGCAAAACAAGATAGCCAATATCCAGATAGGAGATAAATTTGAATTCAAAGGTGAAAAGTAATGGAGCCATTAGCAGTTGTCACAAGAAATGATTATATAGAAAGTATACACTATGGATATATCTGTGTTGTGGATTCTTCCGGGCAGGTACTGTACAACTTAGGTGATTATAATACAAAAATATTCTTCCGTTCGTCAGCAAAACCTATTCAGGTAATCCCTCTCATTCAATCAGGTGCCGCTAAAGCATTTAACTTTTCAAAAAAGGAAATTGCTATAGCTTGCGCCTCACATAGCGGACAAAAAATACATCAGGAAACTGTAGAGGAAATTTTAAAGAAGGTGGTGCTTGATGAAGCAAATCTGCACTGTGGCATTATGACACCCTACAGCGAAGAAGAAAACAAAAAACTAATTGCAGAAGGCCGGTCCCCCTCCATACTTCACTGCAGCTGTTCGGGTAAACACTCTGCAATGCTGGCTTTAGCAAAATTCAGAGGCCATGGTGCGAATGATTATGAAAAAGCAACCAATCCGGTTCAACAAGAAATTATAAAAACAATATCAGAATTTACTGATGAAGATGTAAATTCTATCCCTATTGGTACAGATGGCTGCGGTGCTCCCATATATCTTCTGCCAATAAATAAAATCGCATTATCTTATGCAAGACTGGTGAAGCATTCACAAAATTCAGAAAGCCCTTATTATAATTCCTGCAAAACTGTATTTGATTCCATGACACAATTCCCGGAAATGGTTGCAGGAGACTATGAGTTCTGTACAGAGCTTATGCAGGTAACCAAAGATACACTCATCGGCAAGGTAGGCTGTGAAGCGGTATATTGCCTGGGAATCAAGGAAGGCAATCTGGGTGTATGCATCAAAATCGTTGATGGAAATGAAAGGGCAATTTATCCGGTTGTTATACAGGTACTAAGTGAATTAGGAATATTAAGCACCACTGAGTTCAATTCTTTAAAGCATTGGTACAGACAAGCGCTAAAAAATAATCTTAGCGAGACCATCGGTGAGATATTACCTGCCTTTAGCTTAAAATCTCCTTCAGGTAATAATATTATGCTGGGTATGGAATATCTTACATAGAAAGCTAGATGAACCCATCTGATTTATTGCCTCACTTGACATAGTTGTTGCAGGATTGTACAGTTTTAATGTCTTCCCCTTCAGCATTGGTGGAGTTCCTCTTTTTCACATTCCAAAAGCGTTATTCGGCTTTCTTGAATAAAAACAACCTTCAAGCATTTTATTCAGAAGCTTTGAGGATATGAATATGTAGCTAAATACTCAAGCTGGGATGATTTATGAAAAATATTTATTTTGAAAGGATTATTACCATTTTGGTGAAACATTTATAAAGAAGGTGTTAACATCAAAAACACCTGCTTTATTTTCAGTCATGTTTAAAGAAGCAATAAAGATTGATAACATATATCAAAGTATGTTAATATATTTGTAGAATAAAAGTGTTTCACGGTTGGACGGATTTTCCTTTTTCAAGAATCGGCTTTTTGGGTGGAAAGCTCTTTGTGGGTTTTTCACCCTTTTTGTGTTCAAATTTAAGGAAGATTAGACTCATGTAATCAACAAACTGTTGTAAAAACATCTTTATAAGGTTTT
>JAOAIJ010000045.1 GCA_026414765.1 Clostridia bacterium
TGGTGGCGGCTTTTTTTGAGGACGAGTGAAGGAATTGAGGTTGTACAGGCTCTTCCTTGGCTACCTCATGCTCCTCTGCACCTTCCTCATCTTCAGGCACTTCCCAGTTGACAAAATTCAAGACTTTGTTAAATAACTTTCCCATTGCGTATTCCCCCTGTTTCTCTTTGGTAGTTCTTTTTGCTTACTGTCTACTTCTTTGGTAACACCCTTTTGAAATATTTAGGGCAGCACCCCTGCAATATTTCGGGTAACACCCCTGTAATATTTATTGAACATATTACATATCAATTATATTAAGTTGTCATAATTAACGAAATAGTCCGTTAGTAGCTAAAAGGCTCAAAAGTCTGGGTCTGGCATCCCATATATGAGTTTAGCGCATCAGAAATTGCGTTTCCCAAATATCGCCGTGCCGACCCTCACCATGTTGGAACCCTCCTCTATGGCTATCTCGTAATCATTGCTCATTCCCATTGACAGGAAATCCATATGTATATTATCAATATTTTCCTTCTTTATGTCAATAAATATTTTTTTCAGTCCTTTAAAGACATATCTCACTTCCTCAGGGTTTTCTACAAAGGGAGCTATTGTCATCAGACCTCTTACCCTCAAATTTTCAAATTTGCTCAGCTTTCTGACCAGATCAATCGTATGCTCCGGAGGAATGCCGAACTTGGATTCTTCACCCGATACATTTACCTGTATGAGTATATCCATTATCCTACCTGCTTTTCTCGCTCTTATATCAATTTCACGTCCAAGCTCTATCCTGTCAACGGAATGTATCAAGGAAACTTTATCTATGATATACTTCACTTTATTTGTTTGAAGATGTCCGATCAGATGCCAGCTAAATTCCTTATTTAGTATATCGTGCTTTTCACACAATTCCTGAACCCTGTTTTCACCTAGATTTTTCAAACCGCTATCTAATGCTTTAGTGATTCTATCAGGCTCTACTGTCTTACTTACGGCAATAATTTCTATATCATCCAGAGTCCTTCCGCTTTTTTTCGCAGCATTCTCTACATTCCTCTTTATTTCTTTGATATTATCGCTAATGAAATCAAAACTCATTTGTTTATCATCTGCCCCTCCTGGATATTTCCCGGTCTTACTACATATATGTCATATAGCCCGATACTGTTTTTATCTTTCTCATCAACGTTTGCTATTATCGCAAACTCTTCATCCGTTCCCTTTATAGTAACATCCCTGACTGATGCATAATTTGATTTATTAATGACGATTTTAGCTTTCATATTTTTCATGTCTACATCCCTCAAGCTGCTCACTGGCACCCTATAACCCTTATAGTGCCTAAGTATAATATCTGTGTTTATCTTTCTGAGTCTGGATGTTTCACTTACACCTTTATCAATTCTGATTGCAAATATATACCTGTTTTGTATTTCTGTTGATTTGTAAGTTACTAATCCATTTACGGTCTTGCTTACTTCATTCAGCCTGACATCAATGGTGTCGCCTGTTTTTAGCCTGTCTGCCTTACTCTTCCCCAGAGCAACTACCAGATAACAGTCCAAATCCTTGATCACTTTTGCAAATGGCTTTCCCGATTCTACACTAATGCTTCCGGTAAACTCAAAAAATTTGTTTTCTTTTATATTCCCCAGAAATTCAGGCTTAATATCCTTTATGGAATCCGGTCTTAACATATTTTCATACCCGTCAATAACGTATGAAATTATTCCTGAGTTTTTTGAAACAATTTTTCTGGTATTCATCCTTATTTGCATTTGTATATTCTCTTTTTGCTGTTTCAAGGATTTTATATAAGTATCTGCACTTCCAGTATCTCCTGCTATCGTAGCCTTTTTTTGTATCAACCCATCTATGTCTTCCTTTAGCTGCCGGATTTTCAAAAGGTTGTTTCGGTTTCCTTCATATACAACAAGCTTCACCTTTTCTTCTATTTCATTTTCAAGCTTGGCGATATCTTCAGAGAAGATATCTAAATTTTTACTTTTTCCCCTCTGTGCTTTTATAATTTCCAATTCCTTGCTCTTTAATGCTTCTAAAATATCATCACTATCTTTTTTTAAAACTGTTGCAATATTTGAAAATGCAGGTACTTTTTCACCTTCTCCGATTTCCGGAATACAGTTTCCTTCAAAAGGAGACTCCAGCACTTCCTCATTTCTGACTATAAAAGCTTCTGTATTTATTGAATCCTCCAGTTCTCCTATACGCACTATATCAGTAACTATACTGTCACCATATGCCCAGTTTATCACTGATGGTATATATAGCAGTAAAAAAATAATTATCAGAAAACTTCCAGCTTTTATCTTCGTCATTTTTCCTTCGTTTTTCTCTTCCATTTGAACACCTCAATATAAAGGAAATTAAAACTTTATTATTCCCTTATCATTCATCATCTGTAAAGCGATCATTACTCCTAACCTTACATGTTCATAAACAAGACCACCCTGCATATAAGCTATATAAGGAGGCTTAATAGGAGCATCAGCACTCAGCTCAATTGATGAACCTTGTACAAAAGCGCCTGCCGCCATTATTACAGGGCAATCATAGCCCGGCATATCCCACGGCTGAGGTGTTACATATGCATCTACCGGCGAACCTTTCTGAATACCCTGACAAAATGCAATTAAGCTATCAGGATTATTAAATTTGATTGCCTGTATAATGTCTCCCCTCTTGTCTGTATATGCCGGAGATGTTTCATAACCAACCTTTGCCATTAATGCTGCACAAAAAACAGCACCTTTCATACTCTCGGCAACTACATGTGGTGCCATAAACAGTCCCTGGAAAAGAAGTCTGTTATGTCCCAAAGTAGACCCTACTTTTTTTCCCAAGCCGGGTGTAGTGAGCCTGTATGCGGCTTTTCTTACACAGCTCTCTCTTCCCGCAACATAGCCGCCTGTCGGAGCCAACCCTCCTCCGGCATTCTTAATCAGCGAGCCTGCAATCAAATCAGCTCCTACCTCCGTAGGTTCCATGTCCTCGGAAAACTCGCCGTAACAGTTGTCAACCAATACTATAACATCATTTTTTATACTTTTTACAAACTCTATTGCCCTGGCAATTTCTGAAATTACCAGTGAAGGTCTCCATCCATAGCCTCTTGAACGTTGTATAAGAATAAGCTTAGTTCTTTCATTTATAGCTTCTTTTATTGCTTTGTAGTCCAGACTTCCATCCGCAAGCAGCTCAACCTGGTTATAAAATATTCCGAATTCCTTAAGTGAGCCTGCTCCCTCACCCCTTATGCCGATTACTTCTTCCAGTGTATCATAGGGTTTTCCGGTAATGGACAAAAGCTCTTCACCAGGCCTTAGATTTCCATACATACATATTGCTAATGCCTGTGTGCCCGAAACTATCTGGTGTCTTACCATTGCATCTTCTGCTTTAAAAACATCTGCAAAAACAGCATCAAGTACGTCCCTTCCTCTGTCATCATATCCATAGCCGGTGGTTCCGGAGAAATGAGAATCGCTCAAAGAGTTATTCTGCATCGCTTTGATTACTTTTACCTGGTTTATTCCCTTTACAAAATCTATTTCTCTAATAACTTCTTCTATTTCTTTTTCCACCTGACTAGAAATATTTACAATGCTTTCAGATATTCCAAATTCGTTCTTAAGGTAATTCTGCAGCCTAAAATTCATTAATTAGTCCTCGCTTTGCATATTTGCTCAACATAGTCATGTATATTATATTTTATACAACTGTCAGTCTTATTTCAATAACACATGCTAATAAATCAGCTTTTTACCTTGATTTTTTCAGATCTATATTATACCATTTAAGATAAATTAACATGGAAATATGCAATAGAATCAGCAGAACAGGTGATAGCTTTGATATTGAAATATATAGTAAATCAGGATTCGTCAGGGAAAAATATTAAATACATTTTGAAAAACAAGCTGAATTTGTCCGAAAGACTGGTAAAAAAATTGAAATACAGCAGAAAAATTCTGTGTAATAATATCCCTGTTTATGTAAACGCAATAGTCAATAACGGAGATATTGTGGAAGCACACGTAGACTTTACGGAAGAAGTCAGTGATATAATCCCTGAAAATATACAAATCAGCATTATTTACGAGGATGATTATCTTATTGCACTAAATAAGCAGCCAAATATAGTAGTTCATCCAACTTTCAGTCATCCCTCGGGTACCATAGCAAACGCAATAATGCATTACCTGAATTCTAAGAATATTTTTAGGAAAATCCGTCCTGTAAGCCGTCTTGACAGAGATACTTCAGGCGTAATAATTTTTGCCAAAAATGAGTTCATACAGGAAGCAATGATCCGTCAAATGACCAGCAAAGAGTTTCATAAGGAATATATAGGTATAGTATACGGAACTGTAAACCAGAGTCAGGGCACAATAGATTTACCGATCGACAGAAAACCTGGAAGTATTATGTTGAGACATATCTCTCCTACAGGTGATCGCGCGGTCACCCATTACAGAGTTGTAGAGTATCTTAAAGAAGCAACATTCTTAAAATTCTTACTTGAGACGGGAAGAACACATCAGATCAGAGTACATTGTCAGGCCATAGGACACCCTTTGATAGGCGATACTCTTTACCCTCTTGATAATGAACAGCACTGCATCGCAAATCCTCAATTCAAGTCTGATTCCTACATTGGCCGTCAGGCTCTTCATTCGCAAAGAGTAAGGTTTATTCACCCATTCCTTAAAACTGAAATAATACTAGAAGCACCAATACCTGATGATATTCAAAGGTTATTGGAAATATTAAGAAAATAACTCCGTTTTATTTACAGTTATTTACATCAATGGTAATATGTATATATCGCAAACTAAACAGCTTTGGCCTGAGGTCAAAGCTGTTTTAGACAGAAATTATTCTAAAAACATAGTTTATTCTGTCTTTTCTTTATAAAGCTGTTTCAGCCGAAATCTGGGGGGAAATACTGTGGAAATAATGAAAGACCGCTACACTATAACAGAACTCAGTGAGCGACTGCAAATAACAGATCACGCTTTGAGGTATTATGAAAAGGAATTTAATCTCAAAATTCCTAAAGATGACAGAGGAAGGCGGTTCTATACTACCGAAATGGCCAACCTTATGTATCAGATTAAGAAAATGAGGGACGACGGGCTGGAAATAAAAGCTATCAAGAAAATTCTTGAAGCAGAAAATATTATCAATGAACCTCCACCAGTGGTTCTTGATGACGGTTCAATGACATTAATGACAGTCGAACAATGTAATCCAACATCTGACTTCAAGCAATTCTTTGAGGAATTCAAAGAACAGCTAGCAAATAAATTTACTGTCGAAGTCAGCACGACCAGGGAGATCATAACGAAGGAAATCAACAAAACCAAGCTGGAATTAGGTGCATGTGTAGAAAACAGCGTAAGGAAGCTGGAAAACAAAATGGAAAAACATTTTGCTGAAGTAGACCGTTCTTTAAGTAACTGGAGAGAAAAAAGCAAAAAGAGTATCTTTAAGAAATTAATTAATAAAATAGGCATAAAAAAATGAACCTCCAAAAGAGGTTCATTTTTTATGCTCATCAGCTTACTTTTAATTCAAGCCTTAATTTATCGGCTACCATCGCTATAAATTCGGAATTAGTAGGTTTTCCCTTCCCTATGCTGACTGTATATCCAAAAAGAGCATCTATCGTATCTACCTGTCCTCTACTCCATGCAACTTCTATAGCATGTCTTATAGCTCTTTCAACTCTACTTGGTGTTGTATTGTACTCCTTGGCTATGGAAGGATACAACTGCTTTGTTATAGAATTTATTATGTCCAAATCTTTTACAACCATCATAATAGCATCCCTAAGATATTGATATCCCTTAATATGAGCAGGTACTCCTATCTCATGCATTATGCTGGTAACTTCTACTTCAAGATTCCTGGTGGGAGACACATGATGGGCTGATCTGGTATCATGTATGTGTTCAGGCCTGATAACTACAGCCTGATTTATATCTTTCAGTTGTCTGATTCTTGATACGAGGATATCCATATCAAAAGGTTTTACTACATAATATTCAGCGCCTAAAGCTAAAGCTCTCTGGGTTATCTTATCCTGTCCTACCGCAGAAAGGATTATAAAAAGAGGTCTCTTTGCCATGGGAGTTGAATTGACTTTTTCCAGAACTCCTAAGCCGTCAAGATGTGGCATAATTATATCTAAGACAGCTATATCCGGCATTTTTGTGGTTATTAGGTCAAAAGCTTCCAAACCATCCCTTGCCACACCAACTACCTCGATATCGTTCTGGTTATTCAGATATTCACATAGAATATCTCCAAATTCCCTGTTGTCATCTGCAATGACTACCTGTATTTTCTTTGCTAACAAAATTAACTCCCCCTTAACTTTTGTAACTCATTTATTATACTGTCTCTTATATATATTTCTGAGACTCTACGTAACTATTATATTTTCCTTTCGACAAAATTTCAAGACAAATTTGCTAAATTTTAGAAATTTATAATGTTATTAACATTTACACGCCGTTTATGTTTAACTTACTCTTTTTATTTCCCCACTCTGTTGAATTTGTATGTTTTTTATCATTCTTTCAATGAAAATTCCGTACCCTCTTGTTGGGTCATTAACCAGGACATGTGTCACAGCACCCACTATTTTTCCGTCCTGAATTATCGGACTTCCCGACATCCCTTGAACTATGCCTCCCGTAGCATCAATAAGTCTCTTGTCTGTTACTTTTATTATCATACCCTTGGAGCCTTCGGAATTCTGCCTTGAAACCTTCAGAATTTCTATGCTGTATTCATCAACCTTTTTACCGCTTATATTAGAAAAAATCATTGCGGGACCTTCCCTTATCTGCGATCTAATGCCTATAGGATAGAGTCTGCGGCTTATCCTGTCCAGGGATTCCTCATTGAACTTGCCATAGATTCCATACTCACTGTTGTCATTAATTACTCCAAGAGTGTTTTTGTCTTCTATAAAAACTCCACGCAATTCCCCGGGGTTTCCGGATTTTCCTTTCCTAACCGCCAAAATCCTTGATTCCAGGATTTCTCCAGACCTTATCGGCATAAGAGTGCCGGTATCTATATCCGTTATTCCATGCCCAAGGGCACCAAAAGAGTTTGTTTCCGGGTCATAAAATGTTAGAGTCCCGATCCCTGCCGTACTTTCCCTTACCCACAGACCAATATGGTATTTTTTATCATCAACGGATTTGACAGGGGTGATTAACACATCTTCATAAATATCTCCTCTTCTAAATTTCACCTTTACCTTATTGCCCTGGCTTTTATCTATTTCCCTAACCAAATCATCTATGCATGTTACATTGGCATCATTTACAGCTGTAATCAGGTCTCCGGTTTTTATTCCGCTCTGTCTCACCGGCAGCACCCTTTTTCCATCCTCTGTCTCAACATCTGAAATACCTATTACAAGAATACCGTTTATTTTTAGTTTCACTCCTACAGTATTTCCACAAGCAACAATCCTCTTATTCGGTACTACATCCACCTTTATAGTTCTTAGGGGAATAAGTCCGAAAACTCTCATACTCAGACTTACAGTCCCATTTTTTTGCGGCTTCAGCATTAAAGGATTGGACAGTCTGAAGTAACTGCCGCTTTTTCCTACTTCTCCGTTATTCAGTTTGACAACACCTAGCTTATCCGCCTTCACACTTACTAAAAAGGGGCTTTTAAAGTCATATACATATTCTTCTCCCTCGAGAAGAGTTACTTCTCCAGGTACCACAAAAACTGTCCTTAAGTAACTTACAAACATAACGAGAAAACAAACTATAAGAAAGACAACCAATTTACGTTTAAAAAACTTTTTAGAATTAAAACGGTCTGCGATATCCTTTAAGTTCATTTCCATACACTCCTTGCTGTCTGTATAGATTAGTGCAAGTTTAAGTTAACCTTTCGATAAATTATTTATTCAAGCAAATAAAAGCAGAAAAAACAAAAATCCGCTTTTTCAGCGGATCTTTGTTTTTTCTGCTTTTATTTTTAGATTTGTTTAAACTTTTGAGCGTTTTCAAGCATTTCTTCAGCATGCTTCAATGTGATATCTGAAATACTCGCTCCTCCCAGGATTCGAGCTATCTCCTTTTTCAGGGCATTGTCTTCTATCCTGGTTACCAGAGTCTTTGTACTCTCTTCCTCAGAAACTTTCTCTATGAGGTAGTTTTCATCTGCCATACAGGCAATCTGAGCCAAGTGGGTAACGCAGACAACCTGATGGTTACCGGAAATCATAGAAAGTTTTTCTCCTACTTTCTGGGCAGCTCTTCCACTTATACCGATATCTATTTCATCAAATATCAATGTAGGCATTTTGTCTACATTTGCAAGTATAGTTTTAATACCCAGCATTATACGGGACATTTCGCCGCCTGATGCGATTTTTGCAAGGGGTTTCAGAGGTTCACCTGCATTAGGTGAAATCAGGAATTCCACTTTATCCAATCCATTACCCTGAAATCTTCTGCATCCGTCCTCATCACAGGTACTGTCAAAATCTATACTGACTTTAAACTGGGCTCTTTTCATCTCCAGATCATTTAGCTCATTACTTATTTTTTCCTCTATAATGCATGCAGACCTTTTCCTCTCCTCATGCAGTCTGCCTGCTATGTCGAACAAGCTGTCAGAAGTCATTCTCAGCTGTTTGTGGAGTTCAGCAATCAATTCCTCGCTCCGTACAATTTCATCCAGCTCAATGCTTATCTTTTTATAATATTCTATAATATCTTCTATTTTTGCTCCATATTTTCTTTTTAGTTTATAAATAAGATCAATTCTTTCGTCTATCTGTTCCAAAAGTTCAGGGTTATACTCAACATTATCGCGTTCTTTTCTTACTTCCTCTATTATATCCTCAAGCTGGTAGGATATATCTTCCAGCTTTACAGACAGGGCATCATACTTCTCATCCAGTTTAGATATACCTCCCAATTCCGCGACAGCCTCACCTATAGAATCCGATGCAGCATTTTTTGAGCTGCTTCCCCCGAATAGCAGATCATAGACCGAAGACAGGGCACTTACTATCCTTTCAGAGTTTGAAAGCAAAATACGCTGCCTGTTCAATTCCTCATCCTCGCCTGTTTTCAGCTTTGCTTTCTTTATCTCATCTATCTGGAATTTCAGAAGATCAATCTTTCTTTCACGCTCACCTGTATTTCCAGTAAGTTCTTTAAGCTTACTTCGTATATTCCTAAACTGAGTTAACACTTTAAGATAATCCTGTTTTAAAGAAAATATCTTTTCTCCTCCAAAAGAGTCCAGAAGTTCTATATGACTCTCTGTCCTCAACAGGGATTGATTATCATGCTGTCCGTGAATATCGATTATTCTTTCGCCAAATTCTCTCAGCATTGAAACAGTAGCCATCTTACCGTTTACTCTGCAGATATTCTTACCGGAAATACTGAACTCTCTCGATATGATCAATACCCCATCTTCTTCAGGCTCAATTCCGTAATTCTCATAAAGGTCGCCCAACCTCTCATAACTGATATGGAATACCGCCTCTACAGTTGCCTTTTCCTTACCGCTGCGGATCAGTTCCTTAGAAACCCTGCCCCCAAGAATCGCATTTATTGAATCGATAATAATGGATTTGCCGGCTCCGGTTTCACCTGTAAGTACATTTAAGCCCTTTCCCAGTTCAATATTTATATTATCTATCAAAGCAATATTATGTATATCCAACTGAACTAACATGTAACTCCCGCCCCCAATTCCATTTCCGAAAGGTCATACTGAAAGTTTTACCTAACCATTTTACTGAATTTATTCACAAGCTCTTCTGCAATTTTCTCTGCTCTGCACACTATCATAATAGTGTCATCACCTGCAATAGTACCTACTATTTCCGGTTGTTTCAATGAATCAATTGCTGCTGCTGCAGCTGATGCCATACCCGGAAGGGTCTTGATTATTACTATATTGTTTGCATAGTCACTGGACACATAGCATTCAGAAAAAATTGTCATCAGCCTATTTGTGATAATATTTTCTGTTTTTGATAAAGGAGCATACTTGTATCTTCCATCCTCAGTCATCACTTTAATCAGGCGAAGCTCCTTGATATCCCTGGAAACTGTAGCTTGTGTGACATCCATCCCAATATCCTTAAGCTTCTCCGCAAGTTCTTCCTGAGTTTCGATCACATTCTTTTCAATGATCTCCAAAATTTTTGTATGTCTACTATACTTCATCTTTTCTTAAACTCTCTCCCCTATCAAATATTTTTGTCCGTAATACATGAAAGAAATTCCTTGATTTTACACTGATCAGTTTTATTGTATATGGAGCTTTTTTGATCTCAATAACATAACTGCCTCTTATCTCATAACCCTTTTGTCCATCTACTGTTACGGCAGCTTCATGGCAGTAGTCTTCATTGACGACCACTTTAACAACACCACTGCCCGTAGTCACATAAGATCTTGTATATAAAATATGAGGACATATGGGATTTACTATTATCATTTCAACATCAGGCTCTACAATAGGTCCTCCTGCTGCCAGCGAATAGGCAGTAGAACCTGTAGGGCTGGAAATAATTAGTCCGTCACCCGGAAAAGTGTCTACAAAAGCATTATTGACATATGTTTTCAAGTGTAGTATCCTGGCCAAAACCCCTCTTGCTATTACCACGTCATTCAGTGCATAATCCCTGGCTATAAACTTTGTACCATCGGATATTGTTGCTTCAAGCATCATTCTTTCTTCTATTTCATATTTATCCTGCATTATATTTTCTACTGCCAGTCGGATTTCACTTTTTTCAACTTCAGTCAAAAATCCCAAATTACCAAGATTAATGCCCAGCATAGGAATATTTCTATCATAAATCTTTCTTGCTGCCTTTAAAAAAGTGCCGTCTCCACCGAGGCATACAACTATATCCGAAGCATACAATGCTTCAGTTTCATCAGCATATCCGCCATTTATTCCAAGCTCTTCTGCAATATCCGATACTATCTTGATATTGCCTCCCATCTCAAGTATGCTTTCAACGAGTATTTTTGTATATTTCAAATTCTGATCCTTTTCCCTGTTAGTAACTACACCAATTGATTTCATCTTTTACCTCTGACATTCTTAACACACCTGTGTGCGTAATCGGTTATAGATATGGATTATGTGTTTGCACTGTTCGCACAGACGGTCGTATAGTTTACTCCATAACCGTTTTTTTGTGCTTATGTCCTGACAGTGAAATTCAAACAACATACATAAGTATTATATAAGATAAACAAAAAAAGTACAAATTTTTGTACTTTTGATATATCACAAACTGGAATGTGCAGCTTCTACAACTCCGGACATCAAACTATCCATATCATTAACCTGTACTGCCTGCTCCGATTTCGACATGTAAACAAGATATTCAATGTTTCCCTCTGGCCCTTTTATTGGTGAATATGTCAATCCCAGTATTTTAAAGCCGTGCTCCACAACAAAATCTGTTATGCCTTTTATTACTTCCAGATGTGTTACAGCCTCTCTTACAACACCATGTTTTCCCACCTTTTCTCTGCCGGCCTCAAACTGAGGTTTTATCAGACATAAAAACTCTCCGTTTTCTTTCAAAAGCTCTCTTGCAGGTGGAATAACTTTCTTTAGAGAAATAAAGGATACGTCAACTGAAGCAAAATCAGCCAATTGTCCCAATTGATCGGGCTTCACATATCTTATGTTTGTCCTCTCCATGCATACTACACGCTCATCATTGCGCAATTCCCATGCAAGCTGCCCATACCCAACATCTATTGCAAAAACCCTCACAGCCCCGTTTTTAAGCATACAGTCCGTAAATCCACCTGTTGATGCACCAATATCTATTGAAACTTTTCCCGTCAAATCTATATTGAATTCCTTTATGGCCTTATCAAGCTTCAATCCACCCCTGCTTACATACGGATTGACGTTTTCTTTTATATCTATATCACAATCTTCAGCATACTTTGTTCCGGGTTTGTCCTCCCGTATCTTGTTAACTGATACAATACCAGCCATAATAGCACTCCTGGCCTTTTCTCTGCTTGAAAAAAATCCTCTTTTTACAAGTATTATATCTAGTCTTTCCTTTTCCAAATTCTTTCCTCCACTTTTCAATTAACAATTATTATTAACATTGCTTCCCCAAAGTTTAACAATTTCATCTGCCAGTGATTCCGGGTCAAGTTTGAATTTTTTTAGCAGGCTGCTCTTTGAACCGTGAATAATCGGAATATCAGGATATCCGAATATTTTGGTTTTGATATTTATCCCCCTTTGGTTAAGCATCTCCAGCACATTGCTTCCAAAACCACCAATTACCGTATTATCTTCAATAATAACCATTCTTTTAGTCTTTACAGCTGAATCGATAATAAGTTTACTATCCAAAGGTTTTACAAATCTTGCATTTATCACATCTGAAGATATGCCCAGTTTCTGAAGCATAAAAGCAACTTTAGAAGCAGTTTCCACCATATTACCTATACCTATAACGGTAATATCATTACCATCTCTTATTTTAACCCCTTTACCTGCTTTTATTGGTTCAGTATTGAAAAGAGTTTCTTGTCCTTTTCCTCTCGGGTATCTTATAGCAACAGGTCCGCAGTGTTGTGATACTGCGTATTCAAGCATAAGTCTGAATTCACTGTAATCACAAGGCGCCAGGATAGTCATATTCGGAATATGACTTAAAAAAGACAGATCATATAAGCCCTGGTGAGTTTCTCCGTCCTCTCCGACTATACCGGCTCTATCGATAGCAAAAACTACATGCAGATTCTGAAGTGCCACATCATGCAATATCTGATCATAAGCTCTCTGCAAAAATGAAGAATAAATTGCAACGACCGGTTTAAGTCCGCTTATAGCCAAACCGGCAGCAAAAGTTACTGCATGCTGTTCAGCTATACCCACATCAAAGAATCTGTTATGAAATTTTTTTGAAAACTCATCCAAACCGGTCCCCTGCGTCATAGCTGCTGTTATTGCAGCTATCCCTTTGTCTTCTTCAGCCAATTCTACAAGTTTCTTCCCAAAAACATCCGAATATCCAGGCCCGCCGCTGGACAGCACTTCACCGGTTTCTATTTCAAAGGGCGCTATGCCATGAAAGTGATGAGGATTTTTTTCCGCGAACTCATATCCTTTTCCTTTTTGAGTACAAATATGGATAAATACCGGACCTTTTATCATTTTTGCCCGTGAAAAAACCTTAATGAGTTCAGTAATATTATGACCGTCAATCGGTCCCAGATATTTAAACCCGAGCTCTTCAAAAATTATTCCGGGCATAAGCATGTATTTTATAGTACCTTTTGCCCTGTTTAGTGCTTTTGCAGCACTCTTACCTATTGCAGGTATTTTATTAAGAATTATGTCTATATCTTCCTTTACCTTGAAGTAAAAGGGTTCTGTCCTTATTCTGCTTAAGTATCTAGACATACCACCTACATTTTTAGAAATGGACATCTCATTATCGTTTAAAATAACAATAAGATTATTTGGAGATCTTCCAGCATCATTTAGTGCTTCAAAAGCCATACCTCCCGTAAGTGCCCCATCTCCAATTACTGCAATAACCGAGTAATCGTCCTTCTTTATGTCTCTTGCCTTCGCCATACCGAGTGCTGCTGATATTGACGTACTGCTATGCCCTGTATTAAAACAGTCATGATTACTTTCCATTGATTTTGGAAAGCCCGATATACCGTCCATCTGTCTCAATGTATCAAATCTGTCTTTTCTGCCTGTGATAATCTTATGGACATAAGACTGGTGTCCTACATCCCAAATCACTTTGTCCGAAGAAGTGTCAAAAATCTTATGTAATGCTATTGTCATCTCAACAATCCCTAAATTGGACGCAAGATGTCCACCGGTCTTTGAAACCTTGTCCACCAAAAAATCTCTTATTTCTCCGGAAAGCTGCTCAAGCTGAGCTACGTCCATGTTTTTCACATCTTCAGGTAAGTTTATTTTTTCAAGCAATTTTTCTTCCTTACTTAGTTCCCTGCTCTTTTTTTGTCCCAATCAGCTTCATCCCACTTTCAAACTATTTGGCAACCTTTTTCCTTTTCTTTCTTTTCAAGAACTTGGGTAAATCTATTTTTAAAGATATAAGTTTTATTACCACTGCAACTTTGTATATTATATAGTTACTATTTGCTATAGCTATAGTCTTCCCGACGGCTTTTCCTCCAACAGTCAACGCAGCTACCAGCCCAGTTGTCACCAGACCTAACAGACTTGTCTCGGATGCATTGCCGTCTTTCAGCAGTCTTATTATTATATAAGTAGTTGCTGTTCCGCTGATTACACCGCTTATATCGCCTATTACGTCATTGCAGAAATTTGAAACCTTATCCGCATTTCTTATAAGCTTTATCGCCTGACGGGCACCATAGAGCTTCCTTGACGCCATTGCGTGAAAAGGGGCTTCATCTGCTGCTGTAACAGCTGTACCGATTATATCAAAAATAATATTAAATATAATGATAAACAGTACCACACCAAAGGCTGCAACAATATGAGCATCTCCGAGTATTTTATACGAAATGAATGTTATCAATATGGAAAAAATAAAGGATAGAACTGTTACCAGCAGACTCCAACCTCTATTTTCCCTTTGTGAATTTAAAATATTCAACCTGAATCTGACTTTCCTCTCATCGGCAGGATGCTTGTAATTATCATCCACTATGCAAAAAACCTCCATTTATATAAAAACCGGGTGGCAATATATTGAGTAAATTTTGCGGCTTAGGTCAGGCAGGATTTCCCCGGAACATACTGAAATGTCGCCAGATCAGTGGTTTCCCATTAAACATTCCGCCATTCAGTTACCACGAAATGGGGCCTGATTACCACTCAGTCCACACTGCAATCCCCAATATATCTCTTAGTAGAACAGTCTAGGAGTTTTCCTCTACAGACTGACTAATTCCTAGCCTCTTTTGCAAAGTTGGTTTCAAACAGCAATAATGTACTGATATCGGCCAATACCCATACATCCGATCCATTATCCACCAAATTCACTCAAGGCAGGCTACACTGTTCACAGCATCTTTCGAAACCGCCTAACAGGTTTAATCCCTTCTCGTGGTCGAGGTGGCAAAGGTTTATGATTTCTCATTCACCCATGGCTTTTCTTCCAAAAGTAAGGGTCTCCACGGTAGAGGGGTCAACGCCTGCATGCCATTGCAGATCGCCCCTAAACCTTAACTCCCAGCATCAGCCCACCACTGGGCGTAACAAGCCGACACAAGGAACTTCATCGATGTGCCCTTAAACGGATTTTTAG